>NZ_LKET01000050.1 GCF_001317355.1 Oxobacter pfennigii | reverse complement strand
CGATTGCCAATGTAGCAGAAAATACCACTGTAACGTTACCCGCAGCGCCAACGAAAACCGGATACAGATTTGATGGCTGGTATACCGACGATGGAACCTTTGCCAATGAATTTACTGAATCGACTCCGGTGACAAGTAATTTGACGGTGTATGCCAAATGGATAAGGCGTTCATCCGGTAGCGGAAGCTCCAATTCCTCAGCAACTCCGTCTGCACCGCCCACAACTATTACAGGGGACGTCAGAGACGGAAGCACCGGGAGCACCGTATCCAATATAACAGCTGCCGTTACCAGGGACAGCAATAACCGGCTGACCCTAACCATGCAGGCATCCCAGATCGTCGTTGCCAAGAAGCCCGGCGGTACAGCAGCGCCCTTAATCGATGCGTCAAAGGTCGCCATAACCGGCGAAGCAGGGGTTCCGCTCACTGTTTCGGCCAATGGAACAATTCAGGTTTCGGGCCTGCCCCAAGGCACAGACCACAGCTATAACATCAGCTATGATTTTGGGAACGGCCGGAAAATCACCATCGGCACCATGGAGATCAAGGTTGATAAATCTGGCAAGGTCGAGCTTAATGTTACCTTAATTGACCCCTATGGGGTTATAACGGACGGAGCAACCGGAAAAGTAATTGCCGGAGTTAAAGTAACCCTTTACTATGCCGACACAGCCAGAAACAAAGCAGAGGGAAAAACCCCAGGAGCTCTTGTAGAGCTTCCTATCCTTGAAGGCTTTAAGCCAAACGACAATAAAAATCCTCAAACCAGCGATTCAGACGGTGCCTATGCTTTCATGGTATTCCCGACTACGGATTACTACCTTGCAGCCGTCAAAGACGGATATGAAGAATACAAGAGCCCCACTATCAGCGTAGAACAGGAAATCGTAAAATGGGATATTCAAATGGTGGAATCCGTAACAGGAGTAGACAGGCTGGCAGGCTTAACCCGAGTCGATACGGCTCTTGAGATTGCCAAAGCAAGCTTCACAGGAAAGCTAAGCCATGTTGTCTTAGCCACCGCTGACAATTATCCGGATGCCCTGGCAGGAAGCGTGCTGGCTTACCAGCTGAATGCCCCGGTACTCTTAGTGGGAAGCACAGCCTCAGACCAGGAAAAGGTTATAGAGTATTTAAAGAGCAGCTTGGATAAGACAGGGGAAGTTTATATCTTAGGAGGTACGGCGGTTGTTAGTACGGATATGGAAGCAAAAATAGCAGCAAGTGGTTTCAGCCGTATCACCAGGCTTGCCGGAACAGACCGCTATGAAACGGCGGTTAAAATAGCTGAACGCTTAGAAGTCAAGACCGGAACTCCGGTAATCCTGGCTTACGGAGAAAGCTATCCGGATGCG
>NZ_LKET01000049.1 GCF_001317355.1 Oxobacter pfennigii | reverse complement strand
TCCCTCAAAATTAAACAGTGTAAGATATGTGTCTCGACTTAAGAAGTAGATATGACTATTGCCATACCGTGTCTCCTTAGAAAGGAGGTGATCCAGCCGCACCTTCTGATACGGCTACCTTGTTACGACTTCACCCCAATCATCGGCCCCACCTTCGACTGCTGCCTCATATAGTTAGCTCACAGGCTTCGGGTGTTGCAGACTCTCATGGTGTGACGGGCGGTGTGTACAAGGCCCGGGAACGTATTCACCGCGACATGCTGATTCGCGATTACTAGCAACTCCGGCTTCATGATGGCGGGTTGCAGCCATCAATCCGAACTGGGACTAGTTTTTTAGATTTGCTCCACTTCGCAGTTTTGCTTCTCATTGTTCTAGCCATTGTAGCACGTGTGTAGCCCAGGACATAAGGGGCATGATGATTTGACGTCATCCCCACCTTCCTCCGAGTTGTCCCCGGCAGTCTCATTAGAGTGCTCAACTTAATGTTAGCAACTAATGACAAGGGTTGCGCTCGTTGCGGGACTTAACCCAACATCTCACGACACGAGCTGACGACAACCATGCACCACCTGTCTTAACATTCCCCGAAGGGCACTCCCTCATCTCTGAAGGATTTGTTAGATGTCAAGCCCTGGTAAGGTTCTTCGCGTTGCTTCGAATTAAACCACATGCTCCGCTGCTTGTGCGGGCCCCCGTCAATTCCTTTGAGTTTTAGTCTTGCGACCGTACTCCCCAGGCGGAGTGCTTATTGCGTTTGCTGCGGCACAGAGGGTGTCGATACCCCCTACACCTAGCACTCATCGTTTACAGCGTGGACTACCAGGGTATCTAATCCTGTTTGCTCCCCACGCTTTCGTGCATCAGCGTCAGTTACAGTCCAGAAAGCCGCCTTCGCCACTGGTGTTCTTCCTAATATCTACGCATTTCACCGCTACACTAGGAATTCCGCTTTCCTCTCCTGCACTCTAGAAACTCAGTTTCAAATGCAATCCCGAAGTTAAGCCCCGGGCTTTCACATCTGACTTAAGTTTCCGCCTACGCACCCTTTACGCCCAGTAATTCCGGACAACGCTCGCCACCTACGTATTACCGCGGCTGCTGGCACGTAGTTAGCCGTGGCTTATTCCTCAGGTACTGTCATTATCATCCCTGATTAAAGAGCTTTACGACCCGAAGGCCTTCTTCACTCACGCGGCGTTGCTGCGTCAGGGTTTCCCCCATTGCGCAATATTCCCCACTGCTGCCTCCCGTAGGAGTCTGGACCGTGTCTCAGTTCCAATGTGGCCGTTCATCCTCTCAGATCGGCTACCCATCGTCGCCTTGGTGGGCTGCTATCTCACCAACTAGCTAATGGGCCGCGGGTCCATCTCATAGCGGAT
>NZ_LKET01000048.1 GCF_001317355.1 Oxobacter pfennigii | reverse complement strand
GATAAACCTTGCTAATAAAAGTCAAGAGTTTTTTAAAAATATAAAAATTTTTTGTTAATAAAAATGGATAACCTTAAAAAACCTCATCTAGTGATGAAGAAAAAAATCTGTTATGATATAAGCGGATTTTATTTATCAAGTTCCTTTACACGGGCATAATAAATCCGCAGAAACTTATTAACGCCAGCCATTTTGGCAACGTTCAATGGTTTCCCTTCTTGTTCCTTTTTGTGTATGAAAAGGTAAACAGGATCACCTTGAGGTTTGTGCATTTTGAGCGACTGCATGACCTCATAACAGACTTTTCTGAGAGCCGGATTGCCGCGTTTGGAGATATGTCGGTTCTGGCTCTCGAATTGTCCTGACTGGTATGGAGGTGCATCATTACCGGCATAGGCATTCAGAGCTTTGCCGCTGGTAAATCGCCGGACATCTCCGATTTCAGCGATAATGCGGGGAGCCAGCCTGTCCCCAACACCGTGCATGGAATGCAGAACAGAGTATTCCGGCAGCGTTTCTGCAATTGAACGCATTTGTGTAATGATTTCTGTTGCGGCAACATGGGATTGAATCACTAAGTCAAGGCATTGCTCTTGTGCAAGTACAGTATAGTAATCGGAGCCTCTGGTAGTTATACTATTAGAGGCTAATTCATAAATCCGTAAGCATTTTGCCTGATAGTCACGGCAGCCAGCCTTCCCGGCAAATTTAGAATAACTGTTAAAAAAGCGTTTCTGCCCCATAGCCTTAATGGAATCAAAACTTTTATATTTACGGATAAATAAAAAGAACAGATTTTTTTCAGGCTTTTGATTATTGGTATTTAGGATTTTTTCGATGCCGGGCATTGTTTCATCCAGGATATTGCCCAGATATACTCTGTTTTTTACTTTAGTGGAAATACGCTGGTTATACTGCGCGGATAGAAATTTTAAATCAGAGTATTTCTGTTCTCTTGAGGAAAAAGATACAAGAGAATAGGATTTTTCAAGAACATAGGTAGCAATGCGCAGGGCATCTTTTTTATCCGTTTTGGAACGCCGCATCTCGCCGTCTCCATACTTCTTGATAAGATATGGATTGATTACAGAAACAAACATATCTGTTTCGAGAAATTTTTTCAGTACAGGAAGATGGTAATGTCCGGTTGCTTCCATCAGGATTTTTACAGAGTCATCATAAGAACGTAATTGAGAAATCAGGTCATTCATGGATTGCTCTGTATGTTGCACATCAAAAGGTTTTGCAAGTATTTGGCCATCGGAAGATAAGATGGCAATAGTGCTTTTTGATTTGGATACATCAATTCCAACAGCGATCATAGGTGATCGGTCCCTCCTTTGTGAATTATTATGATTGGTTCCAACAACTCAGGTTCCATTCATGTTCGTTAGTGACACGGGAGCAAAAGTCCCAACTTGCTGAATCGAATATCAGGAAGATGAGCGCTGGCTGACAAGTTTATCTTCGGGCGTGTTGTCCCAATAGGAAATTACGTCAGCCAATCAAACTCATCATAACAAAAAATAGAGAGTAAAGATTATTGAAAATCTCTACTCTTATATAGTACGAATTGGAATTT
>NZ_LKET01000047.1 GCF_001317355.1 Oxobacter pfennigii | reverse complement strand
CTCCTAAGCCCCCTAATTAGTTTGGACAAAATACGAACCATTAGCTAGAATAAAATCAGAAGCTTAAGGGGGCATATTCAAATGAAAGGTAATGCATATTCACATGAGTTTAAGGAGCAGATACTAAAAGAGGTCGAAGAAACAGGCAATGTTACACTGGTAGCAAGAAACCACGGTATACCCTCTACAACAATTTATACATGGGTTAAAAGCAGAAAGAAACCCAGTGATGGCATCCCCTCCAGAGGCCCAAAATCAAGTAACTTCAATTCAAATAATTACAGCAAAGAAATTGAAAAAGAGAATGATCAGCTTAAGAAGTTACTTGGTGAAAAAGATCTAGAAATTGCTATACTTAAAGACCTTTTAAAAAAAACGAACCGACTATAAAGGACAGAGTCCAAGTAGCAAAACAGTATATCAATGAAGGATATAAGGCCATAACAGTGCTTAAATTCTCTGGTCTGAGTAAATCTACATATTACTATCATATCTCCATAGAGAACAAGGTTAAAGCAAAGTCAGAGAATGTCGGGAGGCCTATTGTAGGTTACTCCCTGACTAATGATAGCTGCAGGATCTGTGATGAACAGATTAAGGAATATATTATGGAAGCAATCCAAGAAGATGCCTTCTACTATGGCTATCATAAAATTACCCATACTTTAAGAAGAGAGCACAAACTAATCATCAACCATAAAAAGGTATACAGGCTTTGTAAGGAACTTCAGGTCCTTAAAGGCCAAAGGGTAATAAAGCCGCAGGTTAAAAGCAGAATATCGGTCAATAGGATAATTAAAAAGTCAAATGAACTCTGGGAAGCAGATATCAAATACGGTTACATCCTGGGGGAAAATAAGTTTTTCTTTGTGCTATCAATAATAGATGTATTTGATAGATCCATTATTGACTATTATATAGGCTACAGGTGTACAGGCTCTGATGCTGCAAGTTTATTAAGACGCTGCTTGATTAAGAGAAACCTATTTAATAGTACAATCAATCCGGTAATCAGGACTGATAATGGCCCACAGTTTATCAGCCATATATTTGAAGATTCCTGTGCGGAAATACATGTTTACCATGAAAGGATACCGAGCAGAACACCAAATAAAAATGCTCACATTGAAGCTTTCCACAGGATCTTCCAGGATGAATGTATAGGTGTATACGAGTTTAATAACTACAAAGACGCCTATACTGAGGTATCCAGGTTCATGAAGCGGTATAACACCAATAGAATCCATTCAAGTCTTAAGTATAAGACTCCAAATGAGTTCTATGCTCAAAACCTTGGAAAGGAAATTGAAAGTATGGCTATACGTTTATAGTCATAATATAAAATCTTAAAATACTGAGATATTCGTAGTTATTGGGCGATCTTGTCCAAAGTAAGGGGTCTAATCCG
>NZ_LKET01000046.1 GCF_001317355.1 Oxobacter pfennigii | reverse complement strand
TGTTACTTGCTGGCTGAAATACTGCCTGTCATTAGTATTAGTTTTACTTATCTTTAATGACTTCTCTCCTATATTTTTTTCTTCGGTTGTGAATTCACCTGAGCCGGTTGAAGTTCCTACAGCTCCCAGAGTCCAGTGGGTATTCTCATTTTCCATATTATGATTTTTAAGTAAGTTTATGACCGTCTTCTGAAGCTTTGAGTCCAGCTCAAGCTTATTCTTTTTCTCATTGGAGTCGTGGAATTTATAGTATGACCCGTTATTATCGGCATCCTTGATGCTGACTGTATTGCCAAAATGATTGAATTGGTATATATTTACTCTCCCTCTGTGGTCGGTGAAGGTTGTGGTGTTTTTGCCATATGAGATATTAAGAATCTGGCCTGATTCAGAAGATGAGAAATTAGTATGGGTTTCCTGGACTTTTTTAACGCGGTATGCCAGGACACTGCCTGATGTTAAAGTATCATAATATGAATATATCATTTTATATCCATCATGATTTATAACCTCTCTTAGGTTTTTGTTGTCATCATAGACAAAAGAATTTGTTTTATCATCCGGATAATCAATAGCTATGAGGGTATCATCATTACCATCATTGTCCACATCATACCTATATTCTATTTTCCTTCCTGCAGGGTCTGTTATTCTGAAAAGACTTCCATACACATTATAACTCAATATAATTGCCCTTCCGGCACCATCTTCTACCCCTATTAACTTATTATCCGAATGTATCAATGTTATTTTATTCCCGTTTTTATCTTCAATGGTCTTTAATGTTCCGTAATAATTGAAGTTTAATTTATTTCCGTCCTTATCTTTTATGGTATGGATTGTAGATGTGCCACTGCCGCTTACGGTAAGAATGAAGTCGGTGCCAGCATCATCGACATAATGACCTTTTTCGGAATTATATTTATAGAAGTGCTTTGTACCGTCCTCGTCAATATGGGTAAAGTAATTTGCACCTGATATGGTTTCCCATTTGATGCTCTGGGTAAGATTCAGCCTCCAGCCGGGGCCGTAGCCTATATTGGTATCCTTGTCATTGCTGTTATATACGTGGTTAATTGTAACAGGCATTCTATTGCCGTTCATTGAAATATCGTTGTGGATAAACACAAGATTTCCCGTATAGTCATTTACATAACCCGTACCTGCACGGCCGACATCCTGGCTGTGATAAGTCCAGTAATTTTCCAATCCCACATTATTTACGTAAAATATTATTACCTGAGGGCGGAGGTTTGAATAGGGCGAATCGGATGAGTTAAAATTGGCCACATTGTATGAAGTTACATGGCTTTTTAGCATAACGCCATAATTTTCACCGGTATTATACCAATCTTTAACTATACCCGTAATATCAAAAAGATAAGGCTGTGATGTTGTCATTATCTGATATTCTTCTATTTTTGCTGTTTCATAAGAAGGCTTATTGCTCCAATTCAAAGTGGTTGATTCCCAGTTTTCTTTCACTTTGTGGGCGTCTATCTGCAACCCGGAGCTGCCAACTCCTGAAAGGCGCAATCCAAGGACTGCAGAAAATATGGTCTCGGCTGCTGTAAGCTTTGGAAGGTCAAATTTGATAAATGTGTATGTTTCATCCAA